>NZ_JBKBCT010000029.1:0-42909 GCF_050871525.1 Kineococcus auxinigenes
GCACGCCAGCGCACCCACACCTGGTCCTGCTGCTGCGGACTCAACCCGAAGGTCTGCACCGGCCCCACCTCCACACCCACCCCGCCATGATCAAAGAAGGGCGGTGCGTTGACCGGTTGAGACCGCCGTCACTTCTGCGACGGCGATCTCTCGCAGCGCAGCGCCGCACTGGGCTTGACGATCCTTCGTTCGTGCCGGTGAACGCCCGCTCTCGCGGCGGACTCCACCACACGGCTCGCAGCTCAGGGTGCAGAGCTGGACGACCGGGCGCTGCAGCCGCTTCGGCGAGCGGATGCTCCCTGCGAAGCTCGCGGAACTGCGACGTGATCACGCAGCCCCTGCTCACGGTGCCCGTTCTCACGCAGTTCCTGCCGGGTCCACTCCAGTAGCGTCGAACGGATGGCTCCCGTCCCAGGCTTCGGCTGGCGCCTGCGGGGCCGTCTGCTCCTGCTGTGCGGCACCGTCCTGCTCGCCGTGACCGGCGAGATGCTGCCGGCGGGACTGCTCGCGGTGATGGCCGACGACCTCGCGGTGAGCCGTTCCGCAGTGGCCGGCGTCGTCAGCGCCTACGCGGTCGTGGTCGCGGTGGCCGCCGTCCCCCTCACGATCCTCACGGCCCGATGGCCGCGCCGTCGCCTCCTGCTCGGGTGCCTGGCCGCCTACGCGGTGAGCAACGCGGCGATGGCGTCCTCGAGCGCGCTGCCCGCCCTGATCGCCGCGCGGACGCTGGGAGGGCTGGCGCACGCGGTGCTGTTCTCGGTGGTCACCGGCTACGCCACCCGCCTGGCCCCGGCCCGTCTCACGGGCCGGGCGGTCTCCCTCGTCCTCGCCGGCGGCACCGCCGCCTTCGTCCTGGGCGTGCCCCTGGGCACCTGGCTGGGCAGCCTGCTCGGCTGGCGCACCGCCTTCACGGCCCTGGCCGCTGCAGCGGTCCTGCTGGTGCTGGCCACACCCGTCGTCCTGCCGGCGCTGCCCGCTGCGCCCACAACCACCCGGCACGGGCTCGCCGGGCCCGCAGCCGCCGGGCCCGCGGAGCAGCGGCGGAACCGGGCCCGCTCCGGGCTCGGCGTGATCGCGGGGTTCGTCCTGCTCCTGATGCTCGGCCACTCCACCCTGTACACCTACGTCTCCCCGCTCCTGCTGGACGCCGGCCTGACCCGGGCCGGCATCGGCCCGGCGCTGCTGCTGTTCGGGGTCGCCGGTCTGCTGGGGATCTGGGGCGCCGGCCGCCTCGCGGACCACCGCCCCCGCGCGGGGCTCACCGGCTTCACCGCGGTGCTGCTGCTGGCCCTGGTGCTGCTGGCCGCTGCCACCGGCCGCACGTGGGCGACGGTGCTCGTGCTGCCGCTGTGGGGCGCGGCCTACGCCGGCATGCCGGGCTTCTTCATGAGCGCCGCGGTCCGCGCCTCGCGCACCTCACCCGACACCAGCGCGGCGGTCGTCAACGCCGCCAGCAACGCGGGCATCGCCCTCGGTGCCTTCGTCGGCGGACAGGTCATCACCCGCGCAGGCGTGGACACCCTCGCCCTGCTGGCGGCCGTCCCCGTCGCCCTCGCCCTCGTCGTCATCGCGGTGCGGCACCGACCCGCCGACCCGTCGAAGCAGCAGGAGGCGGAGGCCCCGGTCGCCGGTCGGTGAGGACGGCCGCGGGGACCGACCGGTCACGCACCGCCCCGTCCTGGACCGGTCGAAACCCCTCCGGCCCCGATCACCGCACCGTTCACCCCGCCCACGACGTGCTCGGGCACCCCCGCTGCTTCAGAACCGGTCGCGGCGCTGCCCCTGAGCAGCGACGGCTGCGCGCAGCTGCAGGAGGGTCGGTGCCTGCAGCGGCAGGAACGCGGCTTCGCGTCGCCGGCGGCTGATCGCACTGCCCGCCTGGAAGCCCGTCCCGCCACGGGCCAGCCCCTCCAGCTCGACCGCGCGAGCTGCGAGGCGCAGAGCGTCGATGCGCGCGAAGGCGAAGGCCGTCGGCTCAGCGGCGTCGAGGCCGGCGGCCAGCGCTGCCAGCTCGTCGGCAACGGCGTCGCGGTGCGCTTCCAGCGCGCGGTGCTCCTCACCCAGCACTCCGGCGACCGGCCCGCTCCGGGCCGCCGCCGAGGCTTCGGCGGTGGAGGCGATCGCGCCGTCGGCGACGCCCAGCGCCAGCGCGGCCTGGGTCAGCAGCATCGTGGGCCGGCACAGGCCGACGAAGGCGGGCAGGTCCCGGGTGAGCACGGCACCGGCGGTGACCGGGGTGCTGTCGAGGTCGATGCTGCTCGTGCCGGTGGCGTTCAGCGCCAGCAGCGGCGCCGCGGGCGCGACGTGGACGCCGGGAGCACCGAGCCGCAGCGCGGCGACCAGGCGCCCACCGTCGTCGGTGCGTGCAGGGACGACGACGACGGCGTCGGGGAACAGGTTGGAAGCCCACGGGACCGGCCCGGTGAGGGTCCAGCCGTCCGCCGCCCGCTCGGCGACGACGGGAACGGGGGCGCCGCCGCCGGCGTCGGCGATCGCGGGCGCCAGCGCGGTGGCACCCGGCAGCACCCCCGCGCCCAGGTCGGCCAGGACGTCCACCAGCTCCGGCTCCGGCGGGCAGCAGGTGAGGTACTCCACGACCATCGTCTGCGACCAGGCGACGAAGGCGTCCGCGAGACTGGCGGCAGCGACCGCGCGCAGCAGGCGCACGGCCCGGCCGACGCGCGCGGTGCGGTCGCCCACCGGCCGCAGCAGCCCCCGGTCGCCGAGCCACCGCAGTCCCTCGCGAACGTCCTGCGTGCCGGCGTCCACGGCGGCCGCCGTCGCGGTGAAGCGCTCGTGCGCCTGCACCAGCTCAGCGGTGGTGGTGGGAGAGGCCGGTGTCACGGGCCCATCCTGCCGGTGCGCACCGCTGACGCCCCGGGCGGTCGTGGTAGGCATCGGCGTCGTGGACCGACGAGCAGCCATCGCACTGACCGGCGTCGGGGTGCGCTTCGGGGAGCGGCAGGTGCTGCACGACGTCGACCTGCAGGTCCGCCCCGGTGAGCTGCTCGCGCTCGTCGGACCGTCGGGAGCGGGGAAGTCGACGCTGCTGCAGGTCCTCGCCGGCCTGCGCCGGCCGGACACCGGGACGGTCCTCCGTCCCGAGGGCGGGCGCGGGACCACCGGCCTCGTCTCGCAGCACCCGCACCTGCTGCCCTGGCGCACGGTGGCGGGCAACGTCGCCCTCGGCCTGGCCTACCGGCGCAACGGCGGCCGCTGGCCCCGCCGCCACCCGCACGGCGAGCGGGTCGCGCGGCTGCTCGACGACCTGGGCATCGCGGACCTGGCCGGCCGGTTCCCCTCCCAGCTGTCCGGCGGCCAGGCCCAGCGGGTCGCGCTGGCCCGGGCGATCGTCATCGAGCCCGACCTGCTGCTCCTGGACGAGCCGTTCGGGGCGCTGGACCCCGTCACCCGGCGCGACCTGCAGGACTGGCTGCTCGCCCTGCACCGGCGACGCGGCCCGGCGACCGTCCTGGTGACCCACGACCTCGACGAGGCGCTCCTGCTCGGGGACCGCGTCGGGCTCCTGAGCACCCGGCCCGGCCCGATCGACGTCGTCCCCAGCCCCGTGCTCGACCGCACCGGCCTCGCCGACGGCAGCGCCCACCGCGCTCTGCTCGCCCGGTTCCCGGCTGACCGCGACGTCCGCGACCTCGCCGCGGACGACGGCGAGCGGGCACCGGACGGGCCGCCACGAGCAGCCGGTGCCGGTCCGGTGGACCGCCGGCGGGTGCTGCGGGTCGCCGGCTCCGCGGCGCTGCTGGCCACGCCCTTCGTCGCAGCTGCGGTCACGGGCCCACCACCCGCAGCGCCCGCGCGCGGGCAGCGGCCCGCGGTCGGCGGCGGGCCGCTGCGGGTGGGCTACCTGCCCATCACCGACGCCGCCCCCCTGCTGCTCGCGCACGCCGACGGCGACTTCTCCGCAGCCGGCCTGGACGTCCCGCGCCCGGTGCTGTTCCGCTCCTGGCCGGACCTCGCCGAGGCCCTGCAGAGCGGCACCGTCGACGTCGTGCACATGCTCATGCCCCTGGCGGTCCAGCTCCGCCACGGCGCGGGAGTGCCGGTGCGGGTCCTGCTGTGGAACCACGTCAACGGCTCGGCCCTGACGGTGCGCTCCGACGTCGACTCGATCGCCCAGCTCGCCGGCGCCACGGTGGCGGTGCCGTTCTGGCACTCGATCCACAACATCGTGCTGCAGCAGCTGCTGCGGGCCTCGGGCCTGACCCCGGTCCTGCAGGGCGAGGCCTCCGCCGGTGCGGGGACGGTCAAGCTCGTCCTGATGGCGCCCTCGGACATGCCGCCCGCCCTGGCCGCCGGCCAGGTGGCCGGCTTCATCGTCGCCGAACCGTTCAACGCCGCCGCCGAGGTCCAGGGCATCGGCAAGGTCCTGCGCTTCACCGGCGACGTCTGGAAGGACCACGCCTGCTGCGTGACGGTCGTGCACCAGCGGCTGCTGGACGAACGGCCCGGTGCGGCGGGCGCCGCCGTCCAGGCCCTCGTCGCCGCACAGCGCCGACTGCGCGATCAGCGCCTGGGCGCGGCCCAGACCCTCTCCGTCGGCGGGTACCTGCCCCAGCCGCTGCCCGCGCTGGAGCGGACGCTCTCCACCGACCAAGACGCCGTCTACGCGCGGAACGGAGCGATCCAGCACCCGCAGTGGCAGCAGCGCCGCATCGGCTTCCAGCCCTACCCCTACCCCTCCTACACCGCGCAGCTCGTGCGCGCCATGAAGGAGACCGCCGTGGTGGGCGACACCACGTGGCTCGACGGCCTGGACCCGGAGAGCGTGCACGGGCAGCTGGTGCGCGACGACCTGGTCCTGGACGCGATCCGGTCCAACGGCGGCTTCGACGCCTTCGGATCACCCGGCCCCGAGCGCACCGAGGTCGTGCTGCCGTGACCACCCCGCGCAGTCAGGACCAGCGACGCAGCGGCGCGACGCCGGCCGCCACCCCGCGCGGGTCCGCCCTGCCGACACGCCTCGCGGCCGTGCTCACCGCCGTCGTCGTGTGGTGGCTGGTGTGCGACGTCCTCGCCCGCGACAACCCCGTGCTGGGCCGGATGGGCCCGGCAGCGACCGCCGCGGCGCTGTGGGACCTGCTCCACCAGCGCTCCACCGCCGTGAACGCCGCCGCCAGCCTGCGCCGCCTGCTGCTCGGCCTGCTGCTGGCCGCCGCCGCCGGCATCCCCCTGGGCCTGCTCCTGGGATCTCGCCGCCTGCTCGAGCACGCCACCGCCCCGCTGGTCGCCGTGCTGCGCACGACCTCACCGCTGGCGTGGGCTCCGCTGGCCATCGTCCTGCTCGGCGTCGGCGACGCCCCCGTGATCGCCCTCGTCGCCCTCGCCGCGATCTGGCCGATGACCCTCACCACGGCCCACGCGGTCCGGGGTCTGGACCCGGCCGCCCTGCAGGTCGTCCGCTCGCTCGGCGCCAGCCGCCTCGAAGCGCTCGGCACGGTGGTGCTGCCCGCCCTGCGCCCGCACGTGCTCGCCGCCCTGCGCCTAGCACTGGGGATCGGCTGGGTCGTCCTGGTGCCCGCGGAGATGCTCGGGGTCGACTCCGGACTCGGGTACGCCGTCCTCAACGCCCGCGACCAGCTCGACTACCCGCAGCTGGCAGCCACCATCGTGCTCATCGGCGCGACCGGCTTCCTCCTCGACCGCCTGCTGCAACCACCAGCCGCCACCGGCGACGGCTCCTGACCGCCCGCGGCGAGACCGGTCGGCGGCGCGGCACGGGACGACGTCAGGGGCTGCCGGTGGCGAGGCGGGAATGGATCGGGGTCGCGCGCCGGTTGTCGTCCTCGCCGCGTGGACGGGGAGCCACGGGCTTCCTGCGCGACCGGCTGCCCCAGCCCCGCGACGGAAGACCCCACATGACTTCGCGCACGGACCTCCCACCCGCCTCCGGCGCGAGCAGCCCCGGCCGGCCGTCCCGCCCGAGCACGGGGCGCACCGCCCTGGTGCTCGGGGCCTTCGTCGCCGTCGGTCCGCTGACCATCGACATGTACCTGCCGGCCCTGCCCACGATCGTCACGCAGCTCGAGACGACCGAGGCCGCGGTGCAGCTGACCCTGACCGGCACCCTGGTCGGCCTGGCGCTGGGCCAGCTCGTGATCGGCCCGCTCTCCGACGCGCTGGGTCGGCGGCGACCGCTGCTGGCCGGGACCGCCCTGCACGTGGTCGCCTCGCTGCTCGTGCTGCTGGCGCCGAACATCGCCGTCCTCGGCGTGCTGCGCGTGCTGCAGGGCGTGGGCACGGCGGCCGGCGCCGTCATCGCCCTGGCGATCGTGCGCGACCTGTTCGACGGGCGCGCGGCGGCCACGATGCTCTCCCGGCTGTTCCTGGTGATGGGCGCCGCCCCCGTGCTCGCCCCGACCATCGGGGGCGAGGTGCTGCGGTTCACCTCCTGGCGCGGGATCTTCGCCCTGCTCGGCCTCTACGGGCTCCTGCTGCTGGCGGCCGGCTCGCGGGCGCTGCGCGAGACCCTGCCGCCCGCGCGGCGCCGCCCCCTGCGCCTGGGCGCCACCGTGCGGACCTACAGCGCGCTGCTGCACGACCGCACCTACCTCGGCCTGGTCCTGGTGGCCGGGCTGACCATGGCCGCCCTGTTCAGCTACGTGGCCGGCGCCTCGTTCGTGTACCAGGGGGAGTTCGGCCTGGACCAGCAGCAGTTCGGGCTCCTCTTCGGCGCCGGCGCCTTCTGGCTGATCGCCGCCACCCAGCTCAACCCGCTGGCCCTGCGCCGCTTCGCGCCCTCCCAGGTGCTCCTGGCCGGCACCCTCGGCGGCCTGCTCGCCGGCGCGGTGCTGCTGGTGCTGTCCACCACGGGCACCGGTGGCCTGGCCGGGGTGGTGGCACCGCTGTGGGCGGTCCTGTTCTGCACCGGCCTGGCCCTGCCGAACGCACCGGCGCTGGCCCTGTCCCGGCACGGCGAGGCCGCCGGTGCGGCCGCCGCGCTGCTGGGAGCCGTGCAGTTCGGCGTCGGCGCGCTGGTCTCCCCCCTGGTGGGCCTGCTCGGCAACGACGCGCGCGCCATGGGCGTCGTGATCCTCACCGCCCTGGCGCTCGGCACCGCCGTGCTGCTGCTCCTCGTGCGGCCCTGGCAGCTCGTGGGCGAAGGCGGCTCCGCCGTCGCCACCGGCCACTGAGGGGGCCGGCCCTCGGCACCGTCAGTGCCCGCCGGGCCCGCCCTGCTCGCGGTGGTAGCCGGGGACACCGGTCGACAGCGCCTGGTCCCAGTCCCCGCGCTCGGGCGGTCGCGGCGCGGACCGGTCGCGTCCGCGGTCGCGAACGACCAGCACGGCGATCAGGGCGACGACGACGACAGCCGTGGTGATGAGCGTTGCGACGACCACTGCGCCTCCCGGCGGCTCCGACGGTCTGGTGCTGCCAGGGTCACACAGATCGCCGGCGCTCGCTCCGGAGGCACCCGCTCAGGTCCGGGGCCGCCGCGCCCCCGAGCGGAACCTCGTCGACCGGTCGACACCAACCCCACTTGTCCTTCTAACTTAGAAGCGCAATGCTGGGGTGGTGCCCGACGCCCTCACCTTCGACCTGCACCTGCTGACCGCACGGCTGGACCGCGCGGCCGACCGCATCCTGCGCGCGGAGCTGCACCTGCCCTACCGCCGCTTCCTCGCCCTGCTGCTCGTCGGTGAGGGCGCGCCGACCCAGCGGGTGCTGGCCGAGCGCCTGGGCATCACGGAACCCTCGACCAGCCGGATGGTCGCCGTCCTCACCGAGGCGGGGCTGCTCGAGGCCACCGCCGAGGCGGGCGGCGGCAACCGCCGGCGCCTGGCGCTGACAGCAGCGGGCCGCGAGCGCGTCGAGGCCTGCCGGCGGTTGCTGGAGGGGCGCTTCGCCGACCTCGTCACCCGCAGCGGCGTGCCCTACGCCGAGTACGCCGCGCACACCCGGCGCCTGCTGGCCGCCCTGGACGGCTCCCCCGACGCCGCCCCGCACGACTCCGACGACGGATCACCTGGAGAGGCACGGCCGTGACCGGATGGACCCTGCTGCTGGCCGCCCACGCCGCCAGCGCCCTGATCTGCCTGGGACTGGGCGCGCACGTCCTGCTGCGCCGCACCAAGGGCGACGGCGCGCACCGCGCGGCCGGCTGGTGCTGGGTGACCGGCATGACCTTCGTCGCCACGAGCTCCTTCGCCGTCCGCGACCTGCGCGAGGGCCGGCTCAGCCTGCTGCACGTGCTGTCGGTCGTGACCCTGGTCAGCCTCGTCCTGGGCGTCCGCGCCGCCCGCCGCCACGACGTGCGCGCGCACCGGGCGAACATGCGCGGCAGCTACTACGGGCTCGTCGGCGCCTTCCTCGGCGCGGTCGCGGTACCGGACCGGGCCATCCCCACCTTCGTCGTCACCGAGCCGCTGGGCGCGCTGGCCGCGGCCGGCGCCACCGCGGCCACCACCGCGGGGCTCATCGCCCTGGCCGGCGCGAGCGGCCGGCACCGGCCCGGCAGCCGGCCGGCCCCCGGCGCACGAGGCGACCACCCCCGGCGGGAGCTGCGGGGTGCCGACCGGTGAGGCGCAGCCCGGCGTCGAGGCCGGGGCGCACCCGCCCGACAGCCGGGTGGCGGGTCAGGCGCAGATGTCGTCGGTGGCGACGCGGGCGGTGATGGTGGGCTCCGGGGACGCCGGGGCGCTCGCCGCGGGAGCGGCGCCGGTGACGCGGGCCCGCACGTCGGTGACGGCGTAGGACGCGGAGGACACCTCCACCACCACGGTGCCTCCCAGGCTCTCGTCCACCCGCGTGGCCGCCCCGCCGAACGCGGCCGCCACGGTCCGCGCGCTGTCGGCGCGGTCCGGCCCGTGACGCACCAGCACCGGCACCGCCGGGTCGCTCGCCTCGCCGTCGCCGGTGCCGGCCACCGCGAAACCCACCCCGGCCAGCGCGTCGGCGACCGCCGCGGCCGCGCCGGCGGGCGCACCGGTGTTCAGCACCCGCACCGACACGTCGCCCGGCGCCACCAGCAGCTCCGAGCTCGCCGACGGGTCCGTCGTGGCTGCGGGCGCGGGGGCGGTCTCCCCCGCGGTGTCCGTGCGGATGCGCTGCCACAGCTCGTCGGCGGCCGCCGTCCACTGCACGCGCGCCTCGTTCGGCGGGTAGGGCTCGGTGGGGACGGTGACGAAGCGCACGCCGCCGGCGGGCAGGCCCCGCAGGCTCTGCGCCAGGTCCACCAGCTGGCTCACCTCGGCCAGCTCCGGGTCGGTGGTCACCGACTCGGTCGCCGCGTCCATGAAGGAGTACAGCCGGTCCGGGCGCAACAGCATCTGCGAACTGGTGATCTTCTGCACGATGGAGGACATCAGCGCCTGCTGGCGCTCGATGCGGGACAGGTCGGAGCCGTCGCCGATGCCGTAGCGCACCCGGGCGTACGCCAGGGCCGTCTCACCGTCGACCTGGTGGGTGCCGGCCTCCAGGTGCAGGTTGGCCTTCTCGCTGTCGATGTCCTCCGGGGTGCAGATCGTCACCCCGCCCAGGGCGTCGATCATGGAGCGGAAGCCGCTGAAGTCCACGACCGCGTAGTGGTGGACGTAGACGCCGGTGAGCGCCTCCACCGTCTTGATGGTGCAGGCCGCCCCGCCCTCGGAGAACGCCGAGTTGAAGATGTCGAGGTGAGCCTCGACGGTGCTGCCGTCGGGAGCCGTGCAGGCGGGGATCTGCACCATGGAGTCGCGGGGGATGCTCACCAGGGTGGCGCTCTGCCGGTCTCCGGCCAGGTGCACGAGGACCGTGGTGTCCGAGCGGGCACCCGGGTCGGCCTCCACACCGCCGTAGGCGCCGCCGGTGCCGTCGGCCAGGGCGCGGGTGTCGCTGCCCATCACGAGGATGTTCACCGGGGAGGTGTCGTCCGCGCCGGCCCCGTCGTCGGGGCGCTGCCCCAGCAGGCCGCTGACGTCCTGGGCGGTGATGTTGCCCGTCAGCCGCTGGTAGGCGTACACGCCGCCCGCGCCGGCGGCCAGCGCCAGGGCGACGAGGGCCACCGCGGCCACGCGCAGCACCCGCCACGCCGTGCGGTGCGCGTGGCTGGCGTGCCGGCCCCGCGGGCGCAGCCCCGCGCCGGGCACGTCGGCGCGCGGCGGGGTGGGGCCGGTGGTGGTGGGCACGCGTCCAACGGTACGGGGAGCACCGGACCGTCGCGGTCCCGATCGCCGTGCTCACGCGGCGTGTGCGCCACGTCTTCACACGGGTGCTCGGCGCACCTCTGCGACGACGTGGCGCCGGGAGGGCGCTCAGCCGCCGACCGTGGCGTCGTTGACGGCCAGGTGCTCGGCGACGGCGGGGAAGACGACGGTGAAGCAGAGCAGCACCACGCCCGCCACGGCGAGCAGGCTCAGGACCAGCCGCACCCACCACGGGCCCGGCAGGGTGCGCCACCACCACCCGTACACGACGTCCCCCTCCCTCAGCCGACCGCGGCCAGCGACGCCGGCGGCCCGGCGGACCGGTCCTGCGACGACTCCAGCTGCGCGTACACGATGTACCGCTCGCGCGCGGAGTACATCGGGTGGCAGGCCGTCATCGTCAGCCACGCCTCGGTGGGCTGCTCGCCCGGCCGGTCCGGCACCGGCGCGATGATCTCCACCTGCTGCGGGGTGACGATCCGGTGGCGCCGCACCCGGTACGTGTACCAGCGCTCAGCGGTGGCGACGACGACCGCGTCCCCCTCCTGCAGCTCCGCGACGCGGTGGAAGGGCTTGCCGTAGGTGACGCGGTGCCCGGCGATCGCGAAGTTGCCCACCCCGCCGGGCACCGCGGTGCCGGGGTAGTGGCCGATGCCGTCCTCCAGCTCCTCCGCACCGATGCCCTCCACGACGGGCACGGCGTAGTCGCTGCCGAAGCGGGGCACGTACACGATCGCGAAGGCGTCGCCGGTGGGCGGGCTCTGGTCGACGTCCGGGACGGCGGGCGCCGCCGGTGCCGCGCTCGCCGTGGGGGCCGGGGTCGTCGCCGGCGCCGCGTCCCACTGCTGCTGCAGGGCGTCGACGGCGGCTGCCTGGGCGCGCTCGCTGGTCAGGTCGGTCCAGTGCAGCTGCCACACCACGAACAGCAGGGTCAGCACGCCCGCGGTCACCAGCAGTTCGCCGAGGACGCCGACGGCCCGGCGGATCACGCGTCGACCCGGGCGGCGGTGAACCCGGTGGGGCCGTCGAAGGCGGGCAGCACCAGGGCGTCGGGCTCCTCGTGCGCCTGCACGGACCAGCCGAGCCCGTAGGCGTCCACGTACTGCTGGTACACGTCGATCTGCGGGCTGGCGGCCAGGGCGGCGCGCAGCGCGGCGGGGTCGCCGATCGCGGAGATCGCGTAGGGCGGCGAGTAGGTGCGCCCCTGCAGGACGAGCACGTTGCCCACGCACCGCACGGCGGACGTGGACACCACGCGCTGGTCCACGATCGTCATGGCCTCGGCGCCACCGGCCCACAGGGCGTTGACGACGGCCTCGACGTCCTGCTGGTGCACGACGAGGTCGTCCGGGCTCGCGGTGGCCGGACGGACGTGGTCGGGGGCGTCGTCGAGGGTGACCGTCAGACCGGGACCGGTGACCGGCAGCGCTCCGGAGGCGATGCCGAGGGCGGGGTCGCTCAGCGGGTCGCTGCCGGCGGCGCCCCCGGCGGCGGCGACGGCACCGCTGAGCGCGTCCACCTCGGCCCGCAGCTCGCCCACCCGGGCGGCTCGCTGCTCGTTCAGCCGGGAGCGCTCGGCGACGAGCGCCCCCAGGTCGGCGGTGTCCGAGCGCAGGTCGGTGCCGCGGGAGGTCAGGGCGCTGGTCGCGAAGAGCAGGCCGGCCAGCGCGAACACCCCGGCGACGGCGGTGCGCGCGCCCACCGAGCGCAGCCGTCGTGCGCGCACGCCGCCCCCTCCCCCGTTCCGCTCACCCGGCGCGCTCACGGCGCGACGGTCAGCGATGCCTGATCGCACTACGCTAACCGTGCGACCCGTGCGGTCGCGCACCACCCGTCCAGACCCGGAGGTTGACGTGTCCAAGTCGCGCCACGAGCGGAAGCACGACGAGGAGACGGCGGTGGAGGGCGCCGGGGCCACGGGGGACGCCGAGGCGCCCAAGCGCCGTCGCCGCCGCGGCGCGGACGCCGGCGACGACACCGACCGCGCCATCAAGGCGCGCAACCGGCTCACGCCGCGCTGGTGGATCGTGCTCATGGTGGCGCTGATGGTCCTCGGCCTGCTGTGGATCGTCGTCTTCTACCTGTCCAGCGCGCAGTACCCGGTGCCCGGCTGGGGCAACTGGAACCTCGTCGCCGGCTTCGGCCTGGTGCTCGTGGGCTTCGCCATGACCACGCGCTGGCGCTGACGCCCACGCGCTGACGCCGCCGCGGGCACCGGCTCGCCCGGCCGGGCTGTGGACAACCCCGGTCGAGGGTGTGGACCGACCGGGGGACGGACGGGGGACGGCGGGCCGGTCATCCACAGACTTTGTCCACCGCTTCGTCCACAGCCTGTGGATGACTGTGGGAAAGAGCCTCTCCCGTCCACAGCGGAACCCACAGCACGTGGATGGTGACCGCCTGTTCCCACAACCGGGCAGGGGGCCTGTGGACGACGAGGCGGGCTCCGGAAGGGCTCAGACCACCGTGCGGGCGCCCGCGTAGGCCAGCAGGCACAGCACCACGGCGCCCACCGCCGCCACCGCCGCCACCGCCCCCCACTGCACGCCCGCCCCGCGGCGCCGGGTGCGCACCAGCAGGCTCGCGACGACCAGGCCCGTCACCAGGCCGCCCAGGTGCGCCTGCCACGACACCCCGCTGATCACCAGGCCCAGCACGAAGTTGATCGCCACCAGGGCCACCACCTGGCCGGTCTGCCGGCCCAGGTCTCGGTTGACGACGACCAGCGCACCGAACAACCCGAACACGGCACCCGAGGCGCCCACCAGGCTGGTGTTCGCCGTCAGCGGCAGCAGCAGCGCGCCCACCGCGCCGCCCAGCGCCGAGAGCACGTACAGGGCCGCGAAGCGGGCCCGCCCCAGCAGCGGCTCCAGGTAGGTCCCCGTCAGCCACAGCGCGTACGTGTTGAACAGCAGGTGCAGCAGCGAGGCGTGCAGGAACGCCGACGTCAGCGGCTGCCACCAGGTGCCGGCGCCGAAGCTGTTGGCGTAGCCGGCGTCGTTGACCAGCGGCAGGTAGTAGTAGACGTCCGCGGGCAGGACGTAGCGCGCGGCGAACATCGCCACGCACACCACCACCACGGCCTTCGTCACGAGGGTGTCGCGGCCGCGGACCGCGCCGCCGAAGGTCGTGCGCGCCTGCCGCACCGAGCGGTTGCCCTCCGCGACGCAGTCCACGCACTGCACCCCGACCGCGGCGGGGCGCTGGCACTGCGGGCAGGCGGGCCGCCCGCAGCGCTGGCAGCGCACCCACGACTCGCGGTCGGGGTGCCGGGGGCAGACGGGGACCTCGGTGGAGGTCTCGTTCGCGGCGTCGCTCACGGTGCGTCCAACGCTCCGCGAGCCCTCAGCGTTCGCGCGTTCCGCGCTCGGCGGAACACCACCGGGGTCCGGGTCCGGCGGGGGTCAGCGCTCGATGTCGACGCCGGTGATGACGACCGCCTCGCGGGGGGCGTCGGCCGGGCCGGTGGGGACGTTGGCGATGGCGTCCACGACGCGGCGGCTGTCGTCGTCGGCGACCTCGCCGAAGATGGTGTGGCGGCCGTTCAGGTGCGGCGTGGTGGCCACGGTGATGAAGAACTGCGAGCCGTTGGTGCCGTGACCGGCGACCTTGCCGGCGTTGGCCATGGCCAGCAGGTACTTCTTGTCGAAGCGCAGGTCCGGGTGGATCTCGTCGTCGAACTGGTAGCCCGGGCCGCCGCGGCCGTCGCCGCGCGGGTCGCCGCCCTGGATCATGAAGCCGTCGATGATGCGGTGGAAGGTCAGCCCGTCGTAGAACGGCTCGGTCTTCGACTCACCGGTGGAGGGGTCCTTCCACTCCTTGGTGCCCTCGGCGAGCCCGACGAAGTTCGCCACCGTCTTCGGGGCGTGGTTCTCGAACAGCTCGATGCGGATGTCGCCGTGGTTGGTGTGCATGGTCGCGCGCATGCGGCTCATCGTCGCACGGGGTCCCGGGGCCACCGCACGCTGGCGCGGACGGCTCCGCTGCGGTGGGATGGGGGGTGCTGATCGCCGGGTCGGGCACGCACCCGCGCCCCGGGGCGTTGCCCCCGGCGAGACGAACGCAGACGGAGGAGGAACGGATGTCCCTGACCAAGAACCGGGCCGGCAAGCTGGTGCAGGTCCGCGAGCAGGGCACGGCCCTCGCGGAGAAGGCCCTGACCGAGAAGGTCGCCCCCGCCGTGGAGAGCGCCAGGACGTGGGCCACCCCGCACGTCGAGACGGCCCGCACGTGGGCCACCCCGCACGTGGAGAGCGCCCGCACCTGGGCGACCCCGCACGTGGAGACCGCCCGCACGTGGGCCACCCCCCACGTGGACAGCGCCCGCACCTGGGCCACCCCCCACGTGGAGACCGCCACGCAGCGGGTGGGCCCCGCCGTGGAGACGGCCCGGGAGAAGCTCGACGAGCTGCTGCCCCGCGTGGTCGAAGCCGTGCAGGAGGCCGCCGACACCGCCCGCACGGCGGCCGACGCCGCGGTGACGGCCGCCGCCCCCGCGGTCACGGCGGCCACCGCCGCGGCCGGGACCGCCACGGCTGCGGCCGCCAAGAGCGCCAAGGCCACCGCCGCGACCGCGGCCACCGCCGCGGCCGCCAAGGGGACCGCGGCCGCCAAGGGCGCCGCCGACGGCACGAAGGTGGCCCGCGAGCGCAGCGCCGACGCGCTGGCGGTGCTGAAGGGGGAGGCGACGGTGAAGAAGGCGAAGAAGTCCCGCGGGGGCCGCAAGCTGCTGCTGGTGCTGGCCCTGGCCGGCGCGGGTGCCGCGGCGTTCAGCGCGGTCCGCAGCCGCAAGCAGGAGGACCCGTGGGCCGCCCCGGGTGCCGCCTGGACGCCCGCGGCGCCCAGCAACAAGCCCACGGCCACCCCGGCGCCCGTGCCGGACGCGCCCGCCGCACCGGCGGCGTCCGGCGCTCCGGCGGCCGGCAGCACGAGCGCCGGGGCGGGCACCGGGGCACCGGTGGCCGACCTGCCGGAGGAGCCGCCGTCGAACGCGGTGAAGAACTTCGAGGAGGCCACGGCACCCGTCGAGGACGTCCCCGACGCCGACGACACCGAGGGCGGCGAGAAGCTGGCCTGAGCGTCCCCGGCACGACGAAGGCCCCCACCCGTCGGGTGGGGGCCTTCGTGCTGCCGGGGTGGAGGCGAGGGGACTCGAACCCCTAACCCCCTGCTTGCAAAGCAGGTGCGCTACCAATTGCGCCACGCCCCCCGGTGGGGCCGGACCGTGCTCAGCGCACGGTGTCGGTGGCCTCCGCCCAGAGGTCGCGCTCGGCCTTCGCCGACGCCTTGCTGCGCCACGCCAGAGCGGCGCCCGCGACAGCGGCCACCAGCAGGAGCTTCTTCACGCGTGACCTCCACAGCGGTTCCAGGACGGCCACGAAGGCTAGCACGGGGCCCGCTGCCGGCCCCGGGCCCGCGAGGCCGCTGCACCGCGGCGCTCAGGTCCGCACCGCCCGCGCCGACCGGGAGGTGCACGACCCGACCCGACGCGACGCGACGCAGAGGACCATGAGCACACCGCAGCCCGCACCGCCCCGCACCCCGCACCGTCCCGGCAGGCCCGTCGGCGCGGCGCCCGGGCACGCGCCCGCGACCGCGGTCCCGGACGGGCCGGGCGTGCGCACCGCGGTGGTGCACGAGTGGGTCGGCGCGCGCGCCGGGGCCGAGCAGGTCTTCGAGGCCCTGGCGGGCACCTGGCCCGACGCGGACCTGTACGCCCTCAGCAGCGCCCCCGGCGTGCAGCTGGACCTCGGCGGCAGACCCCTGCGCACCACCGCCCTGGACCGGGGCGCCACGCGCGAGCGCCGTGCCCTGACCCTGCCGCTGATGCCGCTGGCGTGGCGGGCACTGGGGCGCGGCGACTACGACCTGGTGGTCACCTCCCACCACGCCTTCGCCACCAGCAACCGCCTCGCGCGGCCCGGTGGCACCCACCTGGCGTACGTGCACACCCCCGCCCGGTACGTGTGGAGCCCCGAGCTGGACGGGCGCGGCACCTCGCCGCTGCTGGCACCCGCCCGGCACCTGCTGGCCGGCGTGGACCGCCGCGCGGCCGCCCGCCTGAGCGGCGTGGCCACCAACAGCGCCGAGGTGGCGCGGCGCGTCGAGCGCTTCTGGGGCCGCGAGGCCACCGTCGTGCACCCCCCGGTGGACGTCGACCGCTTCGCGCCGGCCACCGGGGACCGCGACGAGCTGCGGCTGCCGGACGGCTACCTGCTCGCCCTGGGCCGCTGGGTGCCCTACAAGAACCACCTCCTCGTCGTCGACGTCGCCGAGCGGCTGGGGCGGCCCGCCGTCCTCGCCGGTGCCGGGCCGCTGGCCGCGGTCCTGCGCGAGCGGGCCGCGGCGGCGTCCGTGCCCGTGCTCGTCGTGGAGCGCCCGGCGGACGCGCAGGTGCGTGAGCTCCTGCGTCGTGCGAGCGCCCTGGTGTTCCCCACCTTCGAGGACTTCGGCATCGTGCCGGTGGAGGCCATGGCGGCCGGCACCCCGGTCGTGGCACCGGCCCGCGGCGGTGCCGCCGAGACGGTCGTGGACGGCGTGACCGGTGCCCTGGTGCCCGAGCACTCCCCCGCCGCCTACGCCGAGGCGCTCGCCCGCGCCGAGGCGTGCTCCCCCGCCGCGTGCACCCTGCGGGCGCGGGACTTCGGCCCGGAGCGGTTCCGCGAGCGGGTCCGGGCGTGGGTCGCCTCCCACAGCGGGGGGCGCTGACGTGGAGCTCCTCCTCGGGGCGGCGCTGGCCGCCACGGGTGTGCTGGTGTGCCTGACCGCCGGTGACCGCACCCGCCTGCTGGTGGCCGCCTTCCTCGCGGTGCCGCAGGTGTTCGCCGGGCCGCTGGGGGCGCTCTCCCTGCCGCTGAGCCAGTGCTGGGTGATCCTCGCGGCGCTGTGCTGGCTGCTCGAGCGCAAGAGCCTCCCGCTGGGGGACCCGGTGCTGCGGGCGGTGCTGGCCCTGGCCGTCGTGCAGGTCGCCGCCGTCGTCTGGTCGCCCGAGCCGCTCGTCGGGGTCCTGGAGGCGGCACGGCTGGCGTCCTTCGCGTTCCTGTACCTGCACGTGGTGCGGGTCGAGCGCGAGGACCCGCGGGGGGCGCGCGGGCCGCTGGAGGTCGTGCTCGCCTGGACGCTGCTGGCGGCGGCGCTGGTGTGGGCCTTCCGGCTCTCCCCCGCGCTCGAGACGGCGTTCTTGCGCTCACCGCTGGCCGTCCTCGTCGCCGGCCCGGACACCATGGCGGCGTTCTGGGGCGAGGGCGCCAACAACGTCGTGGACCCCGCCAAGGCCGGCGGGTTCTTCGTCAACGCCAACGTCGCCTCCATGTTCCTCGGGGTCGCCACGTTCGCGTTCCTGGCCCTGAGCGTGGACCGGCACAGGCGCCGGTACCTGCTGGGTGCGCTGGTGACCTGGTCGGCCACCTTCGCGACCGGCTCGAAGACCGCCGCCGCGCTGGCGCTGCTGCTGCCCGTGGCGGTGCGGGCCGTGCACGTGCTGGGACGCCCCGCGGCCCGCTGGTTCCTGCCGCAGGCCGCCGTCCTCGTCGCCTGCGGAGCCTGGCTGCTGCCCCGCCTGCTGGCGCGCTACGTGCCCGCCTACGCGGACGCCTCCACCGAGAGCCTGGCCAGCCGCGCCCCGATGTGGGACGCGGCGCTGCAGATGTTCCGGGACCACCTGCTGCTGGGCCTGGGGCACGGCGGGTGGGCGCGGACGATGGAGCTGTACGCCCACCTCGGCGTGGACGCGCTGCCCCCGCACAACCTCCTGATCGCCGCGTGGGCGGCCACCGGCGTGGCCGGGGTGCTGCTCCTGCTCCTGCTCGCCGTCACGGTCCTGCACCGGCTGGTGACCGTGGTCGTGCGCCGGGCCGGTTCCCCCCTGGCCCGCACCGCGGGCTTCGCGCTGGGGGCGTGGCTGTGGGTGCTGGTGCACGGCATGGGCGACAACACCGCGGTCTACGGGGAGGCCAAGTCGATGATCCTGCTGGCGCTGCTGCTGGGCGTCGTCACCGCTCGCCGGGACGCGACGCCGACGACCTCGCCGGTGGCGGACGTGGCCGTGCGGGGGTCGGCGTGCCCCGCGTAGCGGTGCTGCGCCACCAGCTGGCGGTGGCCTCCGAGCCGTTCGTGCTGGAGCAGGCGCGCGGCTTCACCCGCTACGAGCCGGTCCTCGTGGGGCGCGACCCGCTGCCCGCGGACGCCGACCCGGGCCTGCCCGTCGTCACCCTGGCGCAGCGGTGGGGGCCGCGGATCACCGCCGGGTACGCCGCGGGGGCGCTGTCCTGGCCGCTGACCCGGGTGCTGCGCGAGGTGCGCGCCGACGTCGTCCTGGCGCACTTCGGCGTGGAGGGCTCGTACGCGCTGCCCAGCGCCAGGCGCGCCGGGGTGCCCCTGGCCACGGTGTTCCACGGCTTCGACGCCACCTGCACCCGCGTGGCGCTGCTGCGGGCGCGCCGCGCGTCGTGGGTGACGTACGTGCGACGGCTGCCGGGCCTCGCCCGGCACGGCGACCTGTTCCTGCCCGTGTCCGGGCACCTGCGCGACCGGCTCCTGGCGCGCGGCTTCCCCGCCGACCGCACGCTCACGCACCACCTCGGCCTGGACCTGGGCAAGGTCCCCGCCGCGGCGCACGCCGGGGACGGCCGCACCGTCGTGCACGTCGCCCGGCTGGTGCCGAAGAAGGGCACCGAGCACCTCCTGCGCGCCGTGGCCCTGCTGGCCGCGCGCGGCAGCGACGTGCGGCTGGTGTGCGTCGGCGACGGCCCGCTGCGCGGCACGCTGGAGCGGCTCACCCGCGAGCTGGGCATCTCCGGCCGGGTGACGTTCACCGGGGTGCTGGGCAACCCGGACGTCCTGGCGCACGTCGCCGCCGCGAGCGTGCTGTGCCTGCCGAGCGTGACGGCACCCTCCGGCGACCAGGAGGGCCTGGGGCAGGTGCTGCTGGAGGCCGGTGCCCTCGGCCGCCCCGTCGTCGCCACCGCCCACGGGGGCATCCCCTCCGCCGTCGTCGACGGTGTCACCGGCCTGCTGGTGCCCGAGGCGGACCCCGGCGCGCTGGCCGGGGCGCTGGTCCGGCTGCTGGACGACCCCGCCCTGGCCCGCCGCACGGGCGCGGCGGGGCGCGAGCACGTGGCGCGCTCCTTCGACGCGGCCCGTCAGACCCGTCGGCTGGAGGACCTGCTCGACGGGGTGCTGGCCGCCCGCGGCGCGGGGGGTGGGCGGCGGTGAGCGGCGGCCTCGTCGTGCTCACCCGCGGGCTGCCGCTGCACGCGGCCGGCGGCATGGAGTCCGTCGCCTGGGACGTCTCGCACGCCCTGGCCGCCGGCGGCTCCGCCGTCACCGTGATCACCACGGCGGTCCCGGGCCGCCCGGCGGCGTGGGCGCTGGACGGAGTGGACGTGCGGGCGCTGCCGGGCACGGCGCCGGGGCGCTACTCGCGCGCCTGGTGGAGCTCCTCCCGACGCGCGCTGGAGGAGCTGCTGCGCACCGGGTCGGTGACGGGGGTGCTGTCCGTCAGCGCGGGGGCGTTCTCCTGCCTGGACGTGACCGCACCCGCCGGTGCCCCCCGCCCCCGGTTCGTCCTGCAGGCGCACGGGACGTCCGTGGCGGAGCTGACCTCCAAGCTGGGCAGCGGGTCCGCGCTCACCGCGCTGTCCGCCGTCCGCAACGCGCGGGCGCTGCTGCGCGACGCCCGCACCTACCGCCGCTTCGACGCGGTGGTGGCGGTCGGGCCGGCCGTGGCGGCGTCGCTGACCTCCCCGCCGCTGGGCGGGCTGGTGCGGATGCCGCCGGTGCGCACCGTCGCCAACGGCGTCGACACGTCGGTCTTCCGCCCCGACCCGGCCGCGGCGGCCGCGGTCCGGCGCGAGCTCGGCGTACCTGCTCCGGCGCGTCTCCTGCTCGTCGCGGGCCGCCTGCACCCGCAGAAGCGGGTGGACCGGGCGCTGCGGGGGTTGCGGTCGCTGACGCGCACCCGCCCCGACCTGGACCCGCACCTGCTCGTCGCCGGCGGCGGCGACGACGAGGGACGGTTGCGCGCCCTGGCCGCGGAGCTCGGCGTCGGTGCCAAGGTGCGCTTCACCGGTTCCGTGCCGCGGGATCGGCTGGCGTCGCTGTGCGCCGCGGCCGACGCCTCCCTGCTGACCTCCGCGTGGCGCGAGGTGGGCTTGACGATGACGGTGCTGGAGTCCCTGGCCTGCGGCACCCCGGCGCTGGTCCCCCTGGGCACCGCCGGCACGGAGGACGCCGGCAGCGCCGTGACGCGCGTCGACGTGGCCGACGAGCGGGCGCTGGCGGCCGCGGTCGGGGACGTCCTCGACCGCGGCCGCACCGGGGGGAGCCTGTTGCCGGCCCGCTGCGAGCTGCGGCGGGTGGCGCGCGAGTACGAGCGGGCGCTGCGGGGCGAGTGATGCGCTCCGCCGTGCAGCGCCTCTTCTGGGGCGGGCTGGCCGGCAAGCTCCTCGGTCTCGTGCGCGAGGTGCTGCTGGCCGCCGCCTACGGCACCGGTGCGCCCGCCGTGGCCGCCCGGGTCGCCCAGACCGCCACGCTCGTGCCCGTCGACCTGTTCACCGCCGACGCCCTCAGCGCCGGGTTCCTGCCGGTGCACGCCGAGCTGCGACGCCGCGACCCCGCTCGCGCCGCCGCGCTGTTCCACGCGCTGCGCGCGCTGCTGCTGGCGCTGGCGCTGGTCGTGACCGTCGCGCTGCTCCTGCTCGCCGGCCCCGTCGTGGACCTGCTGGCCCCCGGCCTGGACGGGGCCACCGCCGCCACGGCCACCTCGTTCCTGCGCGTCAGCGCGCTCGGCGTGCCCAGCTACCTGCAGTTCGCCCTCCTCAGCTACCTCGAGGCCTCGCACGGCTCGTTCCGCCTCTCCAGCGCCCGTGCCACCGTCCAGAACGCCGGGATGGTCGCGGGGCTGGCGGTGGCCTGGTGGCTCTCGGCGCCCGTGGCGCTGGCGTGGGGGTTCCCCGCCGCCTACGTCGCCCTGCACGCGTGGGCGCACCGCTCGCTGCGCCGCCGCGGGGTGCTGCCGCCGACGCCGTGGGACCGGCACGACGCGCGCGCCGCCCTGGCACCGCTGTGGCGACGGGTGCGTCCCCTGCTGCTCCTGCCTGTGGTGCTGCAGGCGTCAGTGGTGGCGGAACGGGTCGTGGCCTCCCTGCTGGGCGACGGCGTGGTCGCCGCCGTCGACTACGCCCGCTTCGTCGCCACCACGGGAGTGAGCCTGCTGGCGGTGCCGCTGGGCCTGGCCGGCCTGGCGGTGCTGCCCGGCCTGAGCGCGGCCGCCACCCGCGAGCGCCTGGAACGGCTGGTGCCGGGTGTGCTCGTCGTGGTGGTGCCGCTGTCGGCGGTGCTGGCGGTGGACGCCGGCGGGGTGGTGCGCGCGCTGTACGGGCGCGGCGCGTTCGACGCGGCGGCGGTCGCGACCTCCGGGCAGGTGCTCACCGGCTTCGCCGTCGGGTTCTGGGCGCAGGCGCTGTCCTACGTGCTGGTGAAGGCGTTGAACGCGCGCGACCGCAACCGCGCGGCCGTCACCGCCCTGGCCGCCGGGCTGGCGGTGACGCTGACCGTGGACCTGACCCTGCCGAGGGTGCTGGGGCCGGTGGCGCTGGGGGTGGCCGTGTCGGCGGGTGCCGTGGTCACCACCGCGCTGGCGGCCCGGGCGCTGGGGGTGGGGGCGGTGCTGGTGCGGTGCTCGGTGCTGTGCGCGCCCGGGGCGCTGCTCGCGGCGCTCGCGGCGGCGCTGGTGGGGGCGGCGGTGCCGGGGACGTGGGCGGGTCTGGCGCTCGGCTCGGCGGCGGCACTGGTGGTGTGGGGGCTGCACGTGGCGTGCGTGCCGGCGCTGCGCCGCGCGCTCGCGCAGGTGCTGCGCCGCTCCTGAAGGGCTCGGGGCCCGCCCGGTGTCAGCGGGCGAGCAGGTCCTCCACCGCTGCGCGCAGCTCTGCGCCGCGCGAGGCCCAGTCGTGACCGGCCGCCGCCCGCCCGCAGCGCAGCGCGCGCTCGTCCCGCTCGGCCGCAGGCGCCGTCAGCAGGTCCAGGACCCGGCCGGTGAACGGGCCGGTGCCGTCCTCGGTCCACACCGCGCCGGGCAGCGCGGGCACCGCGGGCAGTGCCGTGCTCACCACCGGCAAGCCGGCGGCGAGGTACTCGTACGTCTTCAAGGGGCTGATCCCCTCCGTGAGCGGCGTCAGCCGGTACGGCACCAGCCCGACACCGGCCGAGGCCAGCTCCGCCGCCAGTTCCCGGGGGCCGAGCGGTCCCACCACCTCGGCACCCTCGGCCAGCAGCGCGCGCCACGCCGGGTGCGCCGTCGTGCCCGGCGCCACGGGGCCGACCAGGCGCACGCGAGCGGTGCCCCGCAGGCGCCGTGCCAGCGCCGCCAGCAGCTCCAGGTCCACCTTGTGCGCGGCCAGCGTCCCGGCGAACACGGCCACCGGCTCCCGCGGCGCCGTCCGCCTGGCCGCGGCGGCCGCGAACAGGCCCACGTCGGCGACGTTGGGCAGTCGCACCACGCGCTCGAAGCCCTGCTGGTGCAGGTGCGCGGAGATCGCTGCACTGGTGGCGACCGCCAGGCCGGCCGCCGGCGCCAGACACCGCTCGGCCGCCAGCAGGCGCTCGCGGTGCACGCCGGGGTTCTCGTGCAGCAGGTCCACCAGGTGGTAGGCCGTGGCGTCGGCGAGGGCGGGCAGGCCGTACGCGAAGGGCGTGTACGTCCACAGCACCCGCGGGCCGGGGTGCTCGGCCCACCTGCGCACCTGCCGGTGCAGCAGACGGTCGTTCAGCACCCGCGTCGAGGGCCCGTGGTGCGGGACGAGCCGCGGTGAGAGGACCTGCGCGCCCGCCGGGACGGGCCGGGGCGCGCGCGGCGAGGTCACCCGCAGCGCTCCGGGCAGCGACCGCCGCAGCACCCGCCGCGCGTCGCCGGGCCGCAGCCGGCGCGTGCCGGTGCCCTCGGCGAACACGACCGGCCAGCGCCGTGCGAACGCCGCGACGGCGCGGTGCTGGTTGGTGGCGACGGCGGCGTCCCAGTCCGCGGTGCCCAGCACCAGGACGAGGGGGTCGGACGCGCTCACCGGCCGGCGGCCGCGACGACCTGCCCGACCGTGCGCAGCAGGATCTTCACGTCCAGCCACAGCGACCAGTTCTCCACGTAGTGGTTGTCGTAGCGGGCCCGGTCGGCGATGGAGGTGTCACCGCGCAGCCCGTTGACCTGCGCCCAGCCGGTGATCCCGCAGGGGACCCGGTGGCGCCACAGGTACTCCTCGTGCTCGGCCCCGAAGCGCTCCACGAAGTACGGCCGCTCCGGCCTGGGGCCCACCAGGGACATGTCGCCGCGCAGCACGTTCCACAGCTGCGGCAGCTCGTCCAGGGACAGCCGGCGCATCCAGCGGCCCAGCGGGGGCAGGCCGTCGTCGGCGACGCTCCACCGGGTGGCGCTCTCCTCCGCCGTGGCGCGCACGCTGCGGAACTTCAGCAGCTCGAAGCGGCGGCCGGCCAGACCCACCCGCTCCTGGCGGAACAGCACACCCGATCCGCCGTCCAAGCGCACCGCCAGGGCGCACAGCCCCAGCAACGGGCTCAGCAGGACCAGGCCCGCGGCGGAGGCCACCACGTCCACGACCCGCTTGAAGCGCCACGACGGCGCCCGGAACGCCGGGCGCCGCATCCGCACCAGCGGAACCCCTCGCACCACCTGCACCAGCCTGTGGGTGCTGACGACCTGCCAGTAGCGCGGGACCGCGAGGATCTCCACGTCGAGCCCGTGGCAGGCGCGCAGGACGTCCACGACGACGGGCTCGGGCACGTTGGAGTACCCGATGATCACGACGGAGGCCTCGTGCTCGCGGACCAGGCGCGGCAGGTCGGCGATCCGGCCGAGCACCGGCAGCGGCCGGGAGCACGGGGGCAGGCGCGGTTCGTCGTCCACGAAGCCGACGGGCAGCAGGCCGTGCTCCCGGCGCGCCAGGACGCCCACCAGCTGCGCCCCCAGCCCACCGCAACCGACGACGAGGGTGCGCCTGCCCACCCGTCCGCTGCGGCGCACCGCCTGCACGAGCACGTACGCACCGGCGCGGGCCGCGACGACGAGCGCGGTCTGAGCCGCGGCGAACCGCAGCAGCGGCCCGTCCACGAGCCCGGCCCCCAGCAGCACGTCGGCGAGGGAGGTCGCCCCCAGCGCGGCGACGGCCGCGGCCAGCAGCAGCGGCAGGTCGTCCAGGGCGCTGGGTTCCAGCCGGGGCCGGTACAGGCCGGTGAAGGCGTGCACGACCAGCAGGAACACGCCGAACACGGCCAGGCCCCGGTGCTGCAGCCCGTCGGCGAGCCCGGGCAGGAACAGGTCCGCCAGCAGGACGACCAGCACGCAGCCGGCGTCCACGGCCACCAGCAGGGCGGTCAGCCGTGAGCGCGGGTGGCGGGCGTTGCCCGACACCGGGCACGGCTGCCCGGGGACCGGTGGGCGGGCTGCCGCCGTCGGCTCTCCGGTCAGCGTCACGTCGGTGCTCCAGGTGCGTCGGGGTATTACCACACAGCTCGGGGTCCTCGAGGTTCCGTCGGCCGGACGGCGTGTCGACTTGAGCCGGAGGCGGTGCGGAACCCGGTTCAGGTCCTCCGCCGCGACGCCGATTGACGCTCGTCCGCACCACCGGGTGCCGGCCCCACCCCGCCCGAACCCCAGGAGCAGCGAGGAGCACCGCCCGATGGAGCTGGTCGACTACCTGCGCGCGCTGCGCAAGCACTGGGTGCTGGTGGTCCTCTCGGTGCTGCTGGGCCTGGGTGCGGGGGGCGGCTCGACGGCGCTGAGCACCCCGCTGTACCGGGCGGACTCGCTGCTGTTCGTGTCCATGCACGACGGCGGCGGCGCAGTGGCGCTCATGCAGGGCGGCATGTTCACCCAGCAGCGGGTGCAGTCCTACACGGGCGTGCTCACCAGCCCGAAGGTGCTGCAGCCCGTGATCGACGAGCTGGAGCTGGACACCACGGCGCGGGCGCTGGCCGAGCGCATCGGCTCCGACGCCCCGCTGGGCACGGTCCTCATCGAGGTCACCGTGGAGGACGCCTCCGCGCGACGGGCAGCGCGCATCGCCGACTCGGTGGCGAAGCACTTCAGCACGGCCGTGGCGGAGCTCGAGCGGCCCTCCCCGGACGTGGCCAGCCCCGTGCGCGTCAGCGTGCTGCGCCCGGCGGAGGTCCGCGAGGAACCCATCGCCCCCAGCCTGTCCCGCAACCTCGCGCTGGGCCTGCTGTTCGGGCTGAGCACCGGGACGGGTCTGGCGGTGCTGCGGGAGGTGCTGGACACCACAGTGAAGACCCCGGCCGGCATCACGGACCTGGGCACCCCGCTGCTGGGCACGACCCTGCTCGGGGAGGGTGGCGCTGGACCGGAACTGGTCGTGGAGCACGCGCGCACGCCCCAGTCGGAGGCGCTGCGGCAGATCCGCACGAACCTGCAGTTCGCCGACGTGGACCACCCGCCGCACGTGGTGGTGGTCACCTCCGCACTGCCTGGGGACGGCAAGAGCACCCTGGCGGTGAACCTGGCCCTGACGACGGCGCTGGCGGGGGTGCGCACGATCCTCGTGGAGGCGGACCTGCGGTTGCCGAAGGTGGCGGAGTACCTCGGGGTGGACAACAGTGCGGGCCTGACCACGGTGCTGGCCGGCCGCGCCGACGTGGACGACGTGCTGCAGCCCTACGGCGACTCGGGCCTGTCGGTGCTGGCCAGCGGGCCGATCCCGATGAACCCCTCCGCGCTGCTGGGCTCGCGGCACATGGCCGACCTGCTGGAGCGGCTGCGTGAGCGCGCCGAGCTGGTCATCGTGGACAGCCCGCCGCTGCTGCCGGTGGCCGACGCGGCCGTGCTGGCCCGTCAGGCGGACGGGGCGATCGTCGTGGTGCGGCACGGGCGCACGACGCGCGACCACCTCACCCGGGCCCTGGAGCGGTTGCGGGCGGTGGACGCCCGGGTGCTGGGCGCGGTGCTGTCGATGGTGCCCGCGCGGCGCTCGGAGTACGCCTACCCCTACGACTACGGGTACGGGTACCAGCCGGAGACCGCGACCGACGCGGAGCCGTTGCTCGCGGAGCGCTGAGCGGCCGGGCGCGCCGGCGCGGCCACGGCCTCGAGCACGTCCTCGACGGCCGCCGCCAGGTGCCGGGCGGTGCTGCGGTGCTCCGCCACCGGGTGGCGGTGCACGTCGGGCACGTCGTCGGCGGCGGGGTCGGCGGGAGCGGTGGGCCCGCGCATCGCGGGCGCCGCCGCCAGCAGCGCGCGCCAGCCGGCCGCGGGGTCGGCGTCGGCCCGCCCGCCTCCGCCGCGCGGCAGGGCGGCGGCGATGCGGGCGAGCTCGGGCAGGGTGAAGGTTCGGCGCTGGGCCGTCGGGAGCACGTCCACCACGGCGGCGCGGTGCCGGCGCGTCATGGTCAGCACCAGGTCGGCCTCGTGCACGAGCGCCTCCTCGAGCTGCCGCGCGGCGAACCCCTCCGGCGGGGACCCGGTCACCTCCTGCAGCACCTGTGCCGTGACGGGGTCCACGCCCTGCCCGGCGAGGGCGCGGGTGCCTGCGCTGCTCACCCGCACCCGGGACGCGCGGGCACCGAACCGCTCGTCGAGCCGGTGCCGCAGCAGGGCCGCGGCCAGCGGGGACCGGCTGACGTTGGCGGTGCACACGACGAGGACGTCGAAGCCGGCACGGCTCACGGCGCCATCTTCAGCACCTGCCGCCGCTCGCGCAGCGCACCGAGCAGCGCCGCGGTCTCCACGTGCCTGCGCCCCTCGAGCAGCGACTGCTTGGCCGCCGCCCGAGCGGCCGCGGAGACCTCCTCGTGGCTGAGGCCGCTGGCGGTGGAGGCGACGCGAGGCCACTCCACGGCGCTGAGGTCGAACTCGCGCAGGCGG
Organism: Kineococcus auxinigenes; assembly: GCF_050871525.1. Taxonomy (NCBI): domain Bacteria; kingdom Bacillati; phylum Actinomycetota; class Actinomycetes; order Kineosporiales; family Kineosporiaceae; genus Kineococcus; species Kineococcus auxinigenes. The sequence continues at coordinate 27,025 of NZ_JBKBCT010000029.1, forward strand.
CGCAGCACCACCTCGTGCACGACGCCGGTGGTGGGCAACGGGTAGTCGACGAGGGCGTCGAAGCGGCGCAGCACCGACCGCTCCAGCAGCTGGGGACGGTTGCTGGTGGCGACGACGAGGCTGGTGGAGGCGTCCTGGGCGAGCAGCGTCGTGAAGGAGCGCAGCGCGTCGCGCGCCCCGCTCCCCGCCCCGCTCCCCGCGTCGGTCGCCGAGCGGCGCGCCGGGTCGAGCAGGGCGTCGAGGTCGTCGAAGAGGTACACCGCGCGCGTCTGGGCGACGAGGTCGAAGACGAGCCGCAGCTTGGCGGTGGCCTCGTCGGCGTCCAGCTCGGCGACCGCGTCGAGGGGGACGGTGAACACCGGGAGCAGCAGCTCGGAGGCGAGGGCGTGCGCCGTCATGGACTTGCCCGTGCCGGAGGGGCCGGTGAGCAGCAGGCGGCGCACGGGGTCGAAGCCGTGCGCGCGCAGGGTGTCCTGGCGGCGCTGCTCGGCGAGCACCCGGTGCAACCGGGACATGACGTCCGCGCCGAGCGCCACGTCGGCCAACCGGGTACCGGGCTGCTCCACGGTCAGCACGCCGGCGAGCTCGCCGCGCGGCTGGGCGAGCGGTACGGCACGGGCGGGGAGACCTGCACCGGCCGAGCGCGCGGTGCGGCCCGCGTCCAGGAGTGCACGCACCTCCTCGGCGTAGCGGGTGCGCCCGGTGCGGGTGGCGGCCTCGGTGATCTGCAGCACCACGGAGCGGAACCGGGCCTCGTCGCCCAGGCTGTGGCTCTCCACCAGCGCCTTGACCTGTGCCGCCGTCGCCATGACCCTCCTTGAAGTCACCAAGAGCCTACAGCGAGTGACGTCGAGGCCCACCTGTCGACGGACGCCCTGGAACGCGGAGAACCCCGCACCGGATCGGTGCGGGGTTCTCAGGGGTGGGCCTAGGAGGACTTGAACCTCCGACCTCTTCCTTATCAGGGAAGCGCTCTAACCGACTGAGCTATAGGCCCGGAAACTGCGCGAGCGCAGCGGTCCCCACTCTACCGGACTCCCGGCCGTGCCACCGACCGCCGCCGGCGGCCGGGGTGCTCAGTCGTCCGAGAGCGTCACGTGCAGGCCGCCGACCAGCGCGGCCGACACGTTGTACAGGAACGCCACGATCGTCGACAGCGCCGTCAGCAGCACGACGTCGACCACCGCGATGACCGTGGCCAGGGACAGGACCTTGCCGAAGCCCAGGTAGTCCAGCAGGTTGACGTCCACCTCGCCGCCGACGACGTCGCGCAGCAACCCGTTGACGTCGGTGAACACGCCCATGCCGTCCAGGACGCTCCACACCACGGCCGTGGCGACCACCAGCGCGATGCCCACCGCCACCGACAGCAGGAACGACAGCTTCGTCACCGACCACGGGTCCACCCGCGCCAGCGTCAGCCGGACCCGCCGCGGCACCTCCACCGCCTGCGCCGGGCCCGTGCGGGCCGCCACCGGGCGGGACGGTGCTGCAGCGCTGGCCTTCGACGGGCTCGCCGCCGCGGTGGCGGGCGAGGAGGCCGTGCGTTCGGCGGGGCTCACGAGGCACCTCCGGAGTCGGTGTCGGTCTCGACCGCGGAACCCCCGTCGGCCGATCCAGGAGACCGTACGTCATGGGACGGGTCCGGCGCAGTGTCTGCGGGAGGAGGCGGCTCGTCCGCGCCGAGCGCGGCGGCCTGGTCGTCCCCGCCCCCGGCCACGTCCTGCAGGGGGTCGTCGACCCCCTCGACGGTGGCGTCCGAGGCCTCCTCGGCGGCCACCTCGTCGTCCAGGACGCGCTCGCCGTTGCGGGCCACCGCGATGATGCGGTCCCCCGTCTCCGGGCGGGCGAAGGTGACGCCCATCGTGTCGCGGCCCTTGGCGGGGACCTCGTCCACCCGCGAGCGCACCACGCGCCCACCGGCCATGACGACGAGGACCTCGTCCTCCCCGGAGACCGTCAGCGCCCCCACGAGGTCACCGCGCGCCTCGGCGAGCTTGGCGACCTTGATGCCGAGCCCGCCGCGCCCCTGCCGGCGGTACTCCGCGATCGCCGTGCGCTTGGCGTAGCCGAGCTCGGTGACCACGAACACGTCGAGGTCGTCGGAGGCCACGGCCATCGCCAGCAGCTCGTCGTCGCCGCGGAACTTCATGCCCGTCACCCCGGAGGTGGCCCGCCCCATCGGCCGCAGGGTGTCGTCGTCGGCGGGGAAGCGCACGCTCATGCCCTTGCGGGAGACGAGGAAGAGGTCGTCCCCCTCGCCCACCAGGGCCGCGGCGAACAGCTCGTCGTCGACCTCCTCGCCGTCCGCGCCGGGGCGCTGGCGCAGGTTGATGGCGATGAGCCCGCCGGAGCGGTTGGAGTCGTACTCGCTCAGCCGCGTCTTCTTGACGATGCCGCCGCGGGTGGCGAGCACCAGGTACGGCGCCTGCTCGTAGTCGGCGATGTCCAGGACGGCGACGATGCGCTCCCCCGGCTGGAAGGCCAGCAGGTTCGCCACGTGCTGGCCGCGCCCGTCGCGCCCGCCCTCGGGCAGCTCGTACCCCTTGGCGCGGTACACCCGCCCCAGGTTCGTGAAGAACAGCAGCCAGTCGTGGGTCGTGGTGGTGAAGAAGTGCTCCACCACGTCGTCCTCGCGCAGGGACGCCCCGCGCACACCCCGGCCGCCGCGGCGCTGGGCGCGGTAGAGGTCGGTGCGGGTGCGCTTGGCGTAGCCACCGCGGGTGACGGTGACGACGACGTCCTCGACGGGGATGAGGTCCTCGACGCTCATGTCGCCCTCGAAGGGCAGGATCTGCGTCTTGCGCTCGTCGCCGTAGCGCTCGGTCAGCTCCACCAGCTCGTCACCGACGATCTGCCGCTGGCGCTCCGGGCGGGCGAGGATGTCCTGGAAGTCCTCGATCTGCCGCATGAGCTCGTCGTACTCGTCGGTGATGCGCTGGCGCTCCAGCGCGGCCAGCCGGCGCAGCTGCATCTCCAGGATGGCGCGCGCCTGCACGTCGTCGATCTGGAGCAGCTCCATCAGACCCTCGCGGGCGGCGTCGACGGTGGCGCTGGCGCGGATCAGGGTGATGACCTCGTCGAGGGCGTCCAGGGCCTTCAGCAGCGCCCGCAGGATGTGCGCGCGCTCCTCGGCCTTGCGCAGCCGGAAGCGGGTGCGGCGCTGGACGACCTCGACCTGGTGGGTGATCCAGTGCTTGAGGAAGGCGTGGATCGGCAGCGTGCGCGGCACGCCGTCCACCAGCGCCAGCATGTTGGCGCCGAAGTTCTGCTGCAGCTGGGTGTGCTTGTAGAGGTTGTTCAGCACGACCTTCGCGACGGCGTCGCGGCGCAGCACGATGACCAGGCGCTGACCGGTCTTGCCGGAGGTGTGGTCCTGCACGTCCGCGATGCCCGACAGCCGGCCGTCGCGCACGAGGTCCGCGATGGACATCGCGAGGTTGTCCGGGTTGACCTGGTAGGGCAGCTCGCTGACGACCAGGCAGGTGCGCCCGGAGATCTCCTCGACCTCGACGACCGCGCGCATGGTGATGGACCCGCGGCCGGTGCGGTAGGCGTCGCTGATGCCGCGGTGACCCAGGACCAGCGCACCGGTCGGGAAGTCCGGGCCCTTGATGCGCTGCAGCATCGCGGCCAGCTGCTCGTCGTCGGGGGCGTCGGGGTTCTCCAGCAGCCACTTCACGCCGTCGGCGACCTCGCGCAGGTTGTGCGGCGGGATGTTGGTCGCCATGCCGACGGCGATGCCGGCGGAGCCGTTGACGAGCAGGTTCGGGAACCGGCTCGGCAGGACGTCCGGCTCCTGCTCGCGGCCGTCGTAGTTCGGCGAGAAGTCGACCGTCTCCTCGTCGATGTCGCGGACCATCTCCATGGCCAGCGGCGCCATGCGGCACTCGGTGTAGCGGTACGCGGCGGCCGGGTCGTTGCCGGGCGAGCCGAAGTTGCCCTGCCCGTCGACCAGCGGGTAGCGCAGCGACCAGTCCTGCGCGAGGCGCACCAGGGCGTCGTAGATCGAGCTGTCACCGTGCGGGTGGTAGTTCGACATGACGTCGCCGACGACGCGGGCGCACTTGTAGTACCCCCGGTCCGGGCGGTAGCCGCCGTCGTACATCGCGTAGAGCACGCGACGGTGGACGGGCTTGAGGCCGTCGCGCACGTCGGGCAGCGCCCGGGACACGATGACGCTCATCGCGTAGTCCAGGTAGGAGCGCTGCATCTCCAGCTGCAGGTCGACCTGCTCGACGCGGTCGCCGGCGGGGGGTTCGGTGGTGCTCTCGCTCACGGCGGGGGGTCCCTCTCAGGTCACGGGCTCTTCGGCGCTGGTTCCACGTGGAACGGGTGGGACCTCACACGTCGAGGAACCTGACGTCGCGGGCGTTGCGCTGGATGAAGGAGCGGCGGGACTCCACGTCCTCGCCCATGAGGACCGAGAACACGGCGTCGGCCGCGGCGGCGTCCTCGAGGGTCACCTGCAGCAGCGTGCGGTGCGCGCGGTCCATCGTCGTCTCGGACAGCTCGTTCCAGTTCATCTCGCCGAGGCCCTTGTAGCGCTGCACGGCGTTCTCCTTGGGCAGCTTCTTGCCCGCCGCGCGGCCCGCCTCGATGAGCGCGTCGCGCTCGCGGTCGGAGTAGGCGAACTCGTGGGGCGTGCCGCCGCTCCACTTCAGCCGGTACAGCGGCGGCTGGGCGAGGTAGACGAAGCCGTTCTCCACCAGCGGGCTCATGTACCGGAAGAGCAGCGTCAGCAGCAGCGTGCGGATGTGCTGCCCGTCGACGTCCGCGTCGGCCATGATGATGATCTTGTGGTAGCGCAGCTTGTCGAGGGTGAACTCCTCGCCGATGCCGGTGCCGAACGCCGTGATGAGCGCCTGCACCTCCTGGTTGCCCAGGGCCCGGTCCAGGCGCGCCTTCTCGACGTTGAGGATCTTGCCGCGGATCGGCAGGATCGCCTGGGTGCGCGGGTCGCGGCCGCGGGTGGCCGAACCACCCGCGGAGTCGCCCTCGACGATGAAGACCTCGCACTCGACGGGGTTGTTGGACTGGCAGTCCTTCAGCTTGCCCGGCAGCGAGTTGCGCTCCAGCAGCGACTTGCGGCTCGCCTCGCGGGCCTTGCGGGCCGCCTGGCGCGCCACGGAGGCCGAGTGCGCCTTCTTCGCGATCGTGTACGCCTCCTTGGGGTTGGAGGCGAACCAGTGCCCGAGGTGCTCGCGGACCTGCGCGTTGACGAAGGTGCGCGCGGAGGTGTTGCCCAGCTTGGTCTTCGTCTGGCCCTCGAACTGCGGCTCGGACAGCTTCACCGAGATGACGGCCGTCAGGCCCTCGCGGATGTCCGAGCCCTCGAGGTTCTCGTTGTCCTTGAGCAGCTGCGGCTTCGCGGCCCGCGCGTAGTCCTGCACGAGCGAGGTCAGCGCCGTGCGGAAGCCCGTCTCGTGGGTGCCGCCCTCGGTGGTGTTGATGGTGTTGGCGTAGGTGAAGACGGCCTCGGAGTACGCCGTCGTCCACTGCATGGCGATCTCCACGGAGATGCCCTGCTCGGTGTCCTCGGCCTCCAGCGAGATGATCGACTCGTGCAGGGCGTCGTTCTTCTTCTGCGCGTTGACGTGCTTGACGTAGTCGACCAGGCCGCCCTCGTAGCGGTAGGTCACCTCGCGCAGCGGCGCCTCGTCGACCGCCTCGGCCTCCGCCTCGCCGTCGGCCGTGGGGCGCTCGTCGCGCAGCGAGATCGTCAGGCCCTTGTTCAGGAAGGCCATCTGCTGGAAGCGGGTGCGCAGCGTCTCGAAGTCGAAGACGGTCGTCTCGAACGTCTCCGCGCTCGGCCAGAACGTCACCGTGGTGCCCGTGGCACCGGTCTCGCCCGCCTTCACCAGCGGCGCCACCGGCACACCGTGGGCGTACGACTGCCGCCACACGTGGCCCTGCCGGCGCACCTCGACGTCCAGGCGCGCCGAGAGCGCGTTCACGACGGAGATGCCCACGCCGTGCAGGCCGCCGGAGACCGAGTAGCCCCCGCCGCCGAACTTGCCGCCCGCGTGCAGGACGGTCAGCACGACCTCGACGGCGGGGCGGCCCTCCCCGGGCATGACGTCCACCGGGATGCCGCGGCCGTTGTCCTCCACGCGCACGCCGCCGTCGGCCAGCAGCGTCACGCCGATGGTGTCGCAGTGGCCGGCCAGGGCCTCGTCGACGGAGTTGTCGACGACCTCGTAGACCAGGTGGTGCAGGCCGCGCTCACCGGTGGAGCCGATGTACATGCCGGGGCGCTTGCGGACCGCCTCCAGGCCCTCCAGCACGGTGATGGCGTCGGCGCCGTAGTCGGAGACGGGGGTGCCGTCGGGCGCCACGGCGTCCGCCAGCGAGGGGGCGTCCTCCGGAGCGGGGGTCTGCTCTTCGGGGTTGTTCGGCTCTTGGTCCGGCACGAGCGCGTGCTCTCCCTCCGCGTCGAGCGGCGCGAGGCGGGCGCGCGGGGTGGGGCCCCGTCGCTCCAGGGGCCCTCACGACCGCCAGGTTCACGTCAGTCTACCCCGTGCGAGGCTCGCGATCTCGTCAGCGAGCCGTCCACGGCCCTCAGACGCGCAGGACCCCCCACCCGCGGGGGGACCTACGCGCCACCACCCGCGGCAGCCCAGCACCCCGCTCCACGGCTCCGGCGCCACGCGCGGCCCGATCAGCCGTAGGTGTCGCGCGGCCCGCGCCCGCCGGGGGCGGACCGGTTCCCCTTGCGCCAGGACGGCCCCTGCGGTCCGCGCACCACGACCTTCGTGACCACGCCGTGCCCCAGCTCCTCGTCCAGGCGCCGCACCAGCACGCTCGTCAGCAGGCGCACCTGCGTGGCCCACGCCGTGGACTCCGCCCGCACCACGAGCGTGCCGTCCTCGAGGGTCTCCGGCGCGCAGTGCCCCGCCAGCTCCGGGCCGACCACCGCGTCCCAGCGCCCGAACGCGCCACCCACCGCGACCGGCTGCTCCCAGCCCCGCTCGCCGACGAGCCGGTCCAGGGTGGACTCCAGGGTCTGCGGGTCCCGCGCGTCCGGCCAGGCCCCCGAGCGGGCCGAGGCGCCGGTGCGGCGCGCCCGCTCCTGCGCGCGGGTACCGCCGGCACCGCGTCCGCCCCCGCCGACGCGCCCGGGCCGCAGGCCCTTGGCCGCGGCCGCCGCGCGCGCCCGGCCCAGCGCCGTGCGCGCCAGGTCCGCCCCCGTCGCCGGGGCCGCCTCCCCGGTGGACGGCTCCGGCAGGTCCGGGCCGTCGCCCGCCGCGGGCCGGGCGGAGGCCTCCCCCTCCTCCTGCCCCGGCACGGCGCCGTCCCCGCCCGCCGCGTCAGTCGCCACGGACGGCGGTCCCCGTGCTCACGTGCACCCGGTCGGCCCCGGTGCCGCGCAGCGCGTCCGGGACGTCCTCGGGCACCGCGGCGGTCACCAGGACCTGCTCGGCCCCCGCCACCACCTGCGCCAGCCGCTCGCGCCGCCCGGCGTCCAGCTCCGCGAACACGTCGTCCAGCACCAGCACCGGTCCGCCCGGGTCGGTGTGCTCGTCGTCCTCGCGCAGCAGCCGGTAGCTGGCCAGCCGCAGGCCCAGCGCCACCGACCAGCTCTCCCCGTGGCTGGCGTACCCCTTGGCGGGCATCCCCCCCAGCGTGAGCACCAGGTCGTCGCGGTGCGGGCCGACCAGGCACACCCCGCGCTCCAGCTCCGCCTTGCGCTGCTCGGCCGTGGCCGCCAGCAGCGCCAGGCGCAGCTCCTCGCGCGGCGGCAGCGCCCCGCCGGCGGCCGTGGCCGCCCCCTCGGCGAGGACCGGCAGGGACGAGCGGTACCCCAGCTCCAGCTCCCCCTGCCCGCCGCTGACCGTGCGGTACGCCTCCGAGGCGGGCCCGCGCAGGTCCTCCAGCAGCGCCAGGCGCGCCGACAGCAGCTCCGAGCCCACCGCCGCCAGGTGCTCGTCCCACACCTCGAGGGTCGACACGTCCCCGCGGCCGCTGCGCAGCGCCGGGCCGGCGGACTTCAGCAGCGCCGTGCGCTGGCGCAGCACCCGCTCGTAGTCGCTGCGCACCCCGGCCAGGCGCGGCCAGCGCGTGACGAGGAGGTCGTCGAGGTACCGGCGGCGCCCGTCCGGGTCGCCCTTGACCAGTGCGAGGTCCTCCGGGGCGAACAGGACGGTGCGCAGCACCCCCAGCAGCTCGCGGGGCCGGCGCAACGGAGCGCCGTTCAGCCGCGCCCGGTTGGCGCGGCCGGGCGTGATCTCCAGCTCGATCAGCGCCCGGCGCTCCCCGCGCACCAGCTGCGCCCGCACGACGGCCCGCTGCGCCCCCTGCCGCACCAGGGGGGCGTCCCCGGCGACCCGGTGGCTGCCGAGGGTGGCGGCGTACCCGATCGCCTCGACCAGGTTCGTCTTGCCCTGCCCGTTCAGCCCCACGAACGTCGTCGTGCCCGGCCGCAGCTCCAGCTCCAGGGCCGGGTACGAGCGGAAGTCGACGAGCGACAGGTGCGCGACGTGCACGCGCTCGGCGTCAGTGCGTCGAGCCGGAACCCGAGGTGGGCCCGGCGACGTTCACCGCGTGCCCGCCGAACTGGTTGCGCAGCGCGGCGACCGCCTTGATCGACGGGGAGTCCTCCTGCCGGGAGGAGAAGCGCGCGAACAGGGCCGCGGCGAGCACCGGCATGGGCACGGCGTTCTCGACCGCCTGCTCCAGGGTCCAGCGGCCCTCGCCGGAGTCCTGCGCGTAACCGCGCAGCTTGTCCAGCTTCGGGTCCTCCTCCAGGGCCTTGACCATGAGGTCCAGCAGCCAGGAGCGCACGACCGTGCCGCGCGTCCACGCCTTGAAGACCGCCGGGACGTCGCTGATGATCCCCTTCGCCTCGAGCAGCTCGTAGCCCTCGGCGTAGGCGTGCATGAGGCCGTACTCGATGCCGTTGTGGACCATCTTCGAGTAGTGGCCCGCGCCCACGCCCCCGGCGTGCACGAAGCCCTCCTCGCGCGGTCCCTCGGGGCGCAGGGCGTCGAAGATCGGCATCGCGAGGTCGACGTGCTTCTTCGCGCCGCCGGCCATGAGGCCGTAGCCGTTCTCCCGGCCCCACACGCCGCCGGAGACGCCGCAGTCCAGGTAGCCGGTGCCGCGCTCGGCGAGGAGCTCGGCGTTGACCGTGTCGTCGGTCCACTTGGAGTTGCCGCCGTCGATGACGAGGTCGCCGTCGCCCAGCAGCGGCGCCAGGCTCGCGACGGTCTCGCGCGTGATCCTCCCCGAGGGGACCATCACCCACACGACCTTCGGCGAGGGCAGCGCCTCGACCAGCGCGGCCAGCGAGGGGACGTCGGTGACGTCCGGGTTGGGGTCGTACCCCGTGACCTCGATGCCGTTGTCGCGCAGGCGGGCGCGCATGTTGCCGCCCATCTTCCCCAGACCGACGAGTCCGATGTGCATCTGGACGACCCCTTCCTTCCCCGGCTGCCCGGGGTTCGCGTGCGTGCCGGCTCAGCCGGCGAGGCGGACCGGCATCAGCAGGTACCGGTAGCTGTCGTCGTCCTCCCCCTCGGCCTCGGCCTGACCGGTGATGACGGCGGGCCGGGTCGACTGGGTGAACGACAGGCGGGCGTAGGGCGCCGACAGCGCTCCCAGCCCGTCCAGGAGGAACTGCGGGTTGAAGGCGATGGCGATGGGCTCGCCCACGAGGGTGGCCTCGAGGGCCTCCGTCGCCTGCGCGTCCTCGCCCTGGCCCGCCTCCAAGGACAGCACGCCGTCCTCGAAGCGCAAGCGCACGGGCGTGTTGCGCTCGGCCACCAGCGCCACGCGCTTGACGGCCTCGGCCAGGGCGGCGGTGGACACCACGGCGTGGGTGGGGGACTCGGCCGGGAACAGGGCCCGCACCTTGGGGTACTCCCCGTCCACGAGCAGCGAGGTGGACTGCCGGCCCTCGGCGGAGAAGCCGATGAGGTCGCTGCCGCCGTCGGCCAGGGCCATCCGCAGCGTGCTGGTGCCGCCCAGGGAGCGGGCGACGTCGGACAGCGTGCGGGCCCGCACCAGCGCGGCGGTGGTGAAGTCCGGGGTGCTGGGGTTCCAGCGCAGCTCGCGCACGGCCAGGCGGTAGCGGTCGGTGGCCAGCAGCGTCAGCCGGCCCCCCTCGATCTCCAGGCGCACGCCCGTGAGGATCGGCAGGGTCTCGTCCCGGCTGGCCGCGACCGTCACCTGGGCGACGGCCTCGGTGAACTCCGAGCCCGGCACCGTCCCGGACTCCGCGGGCATCGCGGGCAGGGCGGGGTACTCGTCGACCGACATCGTCAGCAGGGTGAAGCGGCTCGCCCCGCAGGTGACGACCACCTTGGAGCCGTCGGTGGTCAGCGTGACCGGCCGCGGCGGCAGGCTGCGCGAGATGTCGGCCAGCAGGCGGCCGGAGACGAGCACCCGCCCGCCGGTCCGGACCTCCGCGGGGACCTCCACGCGGGCGGAGACCTCGTAGTCGAAGGTCGACAGGCGCAGCGTCCCGTCGTCACCGGCCTCCAGCAGCACCCCTGCCAGCACCGGCACGGGGGGCCTGGACGGCAGGGCCCGGGCCGCCCAGGCGACGGCGTCCGCCAGGACGTCGCGCTCGACCTGCAGCTCCACCAGGCACCGCCTCCCGCTGAGTCCACCTCGTCCGCACCCACCCGCAGCGCGGGCGGCTTCCGACAGTAGTGGAGAGCCTGCCGCTCGGTGCAGGCGGCCGTCCACGGCTCGTCCACCGGTCTCCACAGCCTCTCCGGTCCTTCCGGGGAGGGTGTTCGGGTCATCGTCCCCAGCAGGTGTCCACACACCTCGTGGGTTGACGGATCCATCTCCAGGGGGATCCATCGTCGTCGTCGCCCTTGTGCAGCCTGTGGACGGGGAGGCGTCGCCGCAGGTCAGAGGGGCCGGGAACCCGTTCTGGGCCTGTGGGCCGCCTGCGGACGCGGGCCGCCCCGCGTCCACAGGCCTGGGGACGGCCGGAGCGGCGCCCACAGGCGTCCCCAGCGCGTCCCTGCGGTGTCCACGGCTCGTCCACCGGGTTGTCCACGGTTGGGGATGTCGGTGTCCACAGAGTTGTCCCCAGCGTGTGGACACCCGTGGACAACTCCTCCGGGCCTCCGGACGAGTGTGGGCGGTCTTGTGGAGAAAACGATTTCCGCAGCGTGCCGAGTGTTCCGGGCGCACGAGAGCCCCCGCACCGGGGGGTGCGGGGGCTCAGGACGTGCGTGCGGGAGTGCACAGGTGTGGGGACAACCTGTGGATGGCGGCGTCGAGCTGGGGATCGCTGGGGACGACGCCCCTCCAGCGCCTTCTGGTGCGTGGGGGGAGGCGCCTCAGGCGCCGGCCTGCTTCTTGATGCGGTTCGTCAGCTCGGTCACCTGGTTGTAGGTGCTGCGCCGCTCCGCCATCTGTTGCTTGATCTTCCGCTCGGCGTGCATGACGGTCGTGTGGTCGCGTCCGCCGAAGTGCTGACCGATCTTGGGCAGCGACAGCTCCGTCAGCTCCCGGCACAGGTACATCGCGATCTGCCGCGCCGTCACCAGCGTGCGCGAGCGCGACGTGCCGCACAGGTCCTCCAGCGTCACGCTGAAGTACGACGCCGTCTGCCCCATGATCGCCGCAGCTGTGATCTCCGGCGTCTCGTCGTTGGGGATGAGGTCGCGCAGCACGATGTCGGCCAGCTGCATGTCCACCGGCTGCCTGTTCAGGCTCGCGAACGCGGTGACGCGGATGAGCGCACCCTCCAGCTCCCGGATGTTCGAGGAGATCTTCGAGGCGATGTACTCGTTGACGTCCTCGGGCACCTCCAGCCGCTCCCCGATCGCCTTCTTGCGCAGGATGGCGATGCGGGTCTCCAGGTCCGGCGGCTGCACGTCGGTGATCAGGCCCCACTCGAAGCGGCTGCGCATCCGGTCCTCGAACCCCGACAGCTGCTTCGGCGGCAGGTCGGAGGTGATCACGACCTGCTTGCTCGCGTTGTGCAGCGTGTTGAAGGTGTGGAAGAACTCCTCCTGCGTCTGCACCTTGTTCGACAGGAACTGGATGTCGTCGATGAGCAGCACGTCGACGTCCCGGTACCGGCGCTGGAACGCCTGCGCCTTGTCGTCGCGGATGGAGTTGATGAAGTCGTTGGTGAACTCCTCGGAGTTCACGTACCGCACCTGCACGCCCGGGTACAGGTTCTGCGCGTAGTGCCCGATGGCGTGCAGCAGGTGCGTCTTGCCCAGCCCCGACTCGCCGTAGATGAACAGCGGGTTGTACGCCTTCGCCGGAGCCTCGGCCACCGCCACCGCCGCGGCGTGCGCGAAGCGGTTGCTCGCGCCGATGACGAAGGTCTCGAAGATGTACTTCGGGTTCAGCCGGGCGTTCTCGGTCTTCGCGCCCGGCCTGGACCGGGACGCCTGCCGCCCGGTGCCGGCACCGCGGTCCACCTTGAAGCCCGTGAAGAGCAGGTCCGGGTCGGAGTCGTCCAGCGAGGGGTCGTCCTCGCCCTCCTCCGGGGAGGAGCGCACGTCCGCCTCGCCCCCCGGGCGCGTCCCGCGCTCGCGCTCCAGGCTGCTGACGCCCCCGCCGGTGCTCGCGCCGCCGTGCTCGCCGGTCAGCTCCGGCGCCAGCGTCTGCCCGATCGAGGTGTCGACCGTGACCGCCAGCCGCACCGCGATGCCCAGCTGCTCGCTCAGCGCGCGGGTCAGCGGCTCGCGGACCTTCTGCTCGATGATCTCCTTGGTGAGGTCGTTGGGCACCGCCAGCAGCGCCGTGTCGTCCAGCAGCCCCAGCGGCCGGGTCAGCCGCACGAACGCGCGCTGGTGCGGGGTGACACCGCCCTCGTCGAGCTGCGCGACCGCGCGCTCCCAGACGTCGGGGAAGTTGCCCCGGTCGGTCTCCACTCGAGCCATCTCCCGTCGTGCCCGGCCAGTTCGACGGGCTTCGTCCACACCTCTGTCCACACACTGTGCACGACGGCCGGGTAGGACGAGGCACCCCTCGACGCGCCAGGGTCTGCGGGGGCGTCGGCAGTCGGACGGGACGGTAACAACGGCGGCGGTCGCCGTTCAAGTGGCGTCCTCCGCGCGGTCACCTGTGCGGGGACCCGTCGGCGCGACCGCGCTTTGACCGGGGTGGGGGCGTCACCGTACCCTGCTGGGGATTGTGCTCCGTGGCACCTCCGGTGCGCCGAACGACTCGGCCGCCACCGGCAAGGACCGACGGCGGAGCCCCGGCCCTCCCAGCGAGCATGGAGAACTGACGTGAGCAAGCGCACCTTCCAGCCGAACAACCGTCGGCGGGCCAAGACGCACGGCTTCCGCCTGCGCATGCGCACCCGCGCCGGCCGCGCCATCCTCTCCGCGCGCCGCGCCAAGGGCCGCGCGCAGCTGTCCGCCTGACCAGCGTCCGCACGAGCGGCACCCGGTGCTGCCGGCAGCGCACCGCCTGAGGTCGCGGGACGACTTCACCGTCGCCCTGCGCCAGGGCGTGCGCGCCGGTACCCGCCGTCTCGTCCTGCACTGGGCGCAGACCGACGAAGCCCACCCCACGAGGGTGGGCTTCGTCGTGTCCAAGGCCGTGGGCAACTCCGTGGTGCGCAACCGCACGCAACGGCGCCTCCGGCACCTCGCAGCCGCCCGCCTGCCGGTGCTGCCGGCGGACGGCGGCCTGCTCGTGGTGCGGGCCCTGCCCGCGGCCGCGGGCGCCGCCTCGGCCGACCTGGCCGGGGACGTCGACCGGGGGCTGCGCCGCCTCGGGCTGACCACCTCGTGAGCCCCGCCGGCGGCTCCGCGCCACGCCCCTGGTGGCACCCTCTGCGCTGGCCGGCGCTGCTGCTGGTCGCGCTGGTGCGCACCTACCAGTTCACCGTCTCCCCCGTGCTCGGGCCGACGTGCCGGTTCTACCCGTCCTGCTCCGCCTACGCGGTCGAGGCGCTGCGCACCCGAGGGGCGCTCGCCGGCACCTGGTTGACCGTCCGCAGGCTCCTGCGATGCCACCCGTGGAACCCTGGTGGCGTCGATCCCGTTCCGCCCAGGGGTCCCTCAGGGCGGGGACAGCACCGATGAGGGCGCACAGCCCGTCTCGAGAGGACTAGCCGCAACATGATCGAGTTCTTCTACGACCTCTTGTACCCCATCCAGTGGGTCGTCGCCTGGATCATGGTGCGCTTCCACGACCTGCTCACCGCGATCGGGCTCGACCCGGCCGGTGGTGCGGCGTGGTCGCTGTCCATCGTGGGTCTGGTCGTCGTCATCCGCGTCCTGCTCATCCCGCTGTTCGTCAAGCAGATCAAGGCGATGCGCGGGATGCAGGTCATCCAGCCGGAGATGCGCAAGATCCAGCAGAAGTACAAGGGCAAGACCGATCCTGCCAGCCGTCAGGCGATGCAGCAGGAGATGATGGCCCTGTACCGGACCTCGGGCACCAACCCGATGGCGAGCTGCCTGCCGATCCTGCTGCAGTCGCCGATCTTCTTCGCGCTGTTCCACACCCTCAACGGCATCGGCAAGGGTGAGTCGGTCGGTGCGCTGACGCCCGAGCTGGTGGACCAGGCCGACAGGGCCACGCTCTTCGGTTCGCAGCTGTCCGACATCTTCCTGCAGTCCTGGGGCCAGGAGGGTGAGCTCAGCACGATCATCCTCACCGCGGTGATGATCGTGCTGATGTCGCTGTCGCAGTTCATCACGCAGAAGCAGCTGATGGCGAAGAACACCTCCTCGGCATCGATGGAGGGCAACCCCTTCGCGCAGCAGCAGAAGATGATGCTGTACATCCTGCCGATCATCTTCGCGGTCTCCGGCGTCAACTTCCCGATCGGTGTCCTCCTGTACTGGCTGACGACGAACGTGTGGTCCATGGGGCAGCAGTTCTTCGTGATCCGCCGCATGCCGAACCCCGGCTCCGTGGCTGAGAAGCAGCTGCAGGAGCGTCGTGCCCGCCGCGCCGCCCGTCGTGGTGAGGTGCTGCCGACCACGGACGCCGGCACCGCCGCGTCGGCCGACCACCCCACCACCGCGGCTGCGCAGGCCCGCCGCCAGCGCCAGCAGCCCAAGCGGGGCGGCAGCCGGGAGAACCGGCGGCCCAGCGGCTCGCGCAGCAAGCAGCGCCCCGGCAACCGCTGACACGACCGACCACGAACGACCGAGGAGGACCACGGGTGAACGCCACGACCGGCGCGGTGGAGACGGCCGCCGAGGATGCTGTGACGACCGCCGCTGAGCGCCCCACGGCGCAGCGGCCCGGGACCGCGGCCAAGCGACTGGAGGAGGAGGGCGACATCGCCGCCGACTACCTCGAGGAACTGCTGGACATCGCCGACCTGGACGGTGACATCGACATCGACATCGACAACGGGCGCGCCTCGGTGGCGATCGTGGCCGACGAGGCGAGCACTCCCGCGCTCAAGCGGCTCGTCGGTGCCGACGGGGAGGTGCTGGAGGCGCTGCAGGAGCTGACGCGCCTCGCGGTGCAGGCGCAGACCGGTGACCGCACCCGGCTCCTGCTGGACGTCGCCGGGTACCGCGCGGGCAAGCGCACCGCCCTGGTGGCGCTGGCCGAGGAGGTCTGCACCCGGGTGCGCGCCAGCGGTGAGCTGGAGCGCCTGGAGCCCATGTCGGCCTTCGAGCGCAAGGTCGTGCACGATGCGGTCTCCGCCCAGGGGCTGACGAGCGAGTCGGAGGGCCAGGAGCCGCAGCGGCGGGTCGTCGTCCTGCCTGAGGCTGCCGAGCCGGCGGCCGAGTCGGTCACCGACACGGTTGAGGGGACCGCGGACTGACCTGGCTCACACTCCCCGGCGGATAGGGTGGCCGGGTGCTTGACGAGGTTCCTGAGGGGGGGGGGGGGGGGGGGGGGCCGGCCCCCCCCCCCCCCCCCCCCCCCCCCCCCCCCCCCCCCCCCCCCCCCCCCCCCCCCCCCCCCCCCCCCCCCCCCCCC